>NZ_CP054424.1:0-17500 GCF_013334205.1 Rhodoferax sp. BAB1
GCCGGTGCTGGTGGCGCTGCCCTTCAAGCTCATGCTGTTTGTGCTGGCCGATGGCTGGAACCTGCTGATCGGCTCGCTGGCGGCCAGTTTTGTCCCCTAGGAGTAGCGCATGAACGCACAAATGGTCTTGACCATCGGGCAGGAAGCGCTGTTGACGCTGCTGATGGTGTCGGCACCGCTGCTGGGCGTGTGCTGCTGGTGGGCCTGCTGGTCAGCCTGTTCCAGGCCATCACCCAGATCCACGAGGCCACGCTGTCTTTCGTGCCCAAGCTGGTGGCCGCCATGGCTGTGTTTGCCTGGGCCGGTCCCTGGATGCTCAACATCCTGGTCGAGTACATCCGTCGCACCATCGAGGCGATTCCCGGTATCGTCCTCTGATCCCGGCCGGGCGCGGACATGATCACCTTCTCGGAAGCCCAGTTGATGGCCTGGCTGTCACCGGTGCTGTGGCCTTTCCTGCGGGTGCTGGCGGTCTTCACCGCTGCGCCGATCTTTTCCTCGCGCGCTTTCCCCGTACGCGCCCGTATCGGGCTGGCCTTGCTGGTCACCGTGGCGGCCCAGGCCACCCTGCCGCCCATGCCGGTGATCGCGCTCGACAGCCCGGCGGTGCGGGTGGTGATCCAGCAGGTGGGCATCGGCCTGGCCATCGGTTTTGTCGTGCGACTGGTGTTCGCCGCGTTCGAGCTGGCCGGCGAGGTGGTGGGGTTCCAGATGGGCCTGAACTTCGCCGCCTTCTTCGATCCCTCGCTGGGTAGCCAGGCCAGTCCGTGGCGCGTTTTTTCGGCTACATGGCCTCGCTGCTGTTCGTGGTGCTCAACGGCCACCTGATGGTGCTGATGGCCGTGACGCGCAGCTTCGAGGTTTTCCGGTGACGCAGAACTTCCTGGAGGCCCTGCGCCTGATGCAGCTCTACACCCTGGGGGTGAGCTCTTTGCCAGTGCCTTGTGGATCGCCCTGCCGATGCTGGCGCTGCTGCTGTTCACCAACCTGCGCTGGGCATCATCTCGCGCGTGGCGCCGCAGTGAACGTCTATGCGGTCGGCTTTCCCATCACCCTGAGTGTGGGGCTGGTGGGCATGGCGGCCACCCTGCCCATGCTGGACCGGCCGTTCCAGTCCTTGCTGGAGCGGGCCATCGAGATCTTCACCGTTGGGCGCTGAGCGCGCTGGTGCTCACACCAGGCCGTTGCGGATGGCGTAGACCGTGAGTTCGGCGTTGTTCGAGAGCTTGAGTTTCTCCAGCACGCGCGAGCGGTAGACGCTGACGGTCTTGGGGCTGAGCATCAGTTCCTCGGCGATGTCGGAGAGGCGCTTGCCGGAAGCGATTTTCAGCAGGGTCTGCAATTCGCGCTCGGAGAGCGCATCGTGCAGCGCTTCGCTGGTCGGCGTGGCCAGGTTGTCCACCAGCATCTGGGCCACATCGGACGTGACGTATTTGCGTCCTTGGGCGATGGTGCGCACGGCGGTGATCAGTTCGGCCGGATTGCCCGCCTTGTTCAGGTAGCCCTGGGCGCCGGCGCGCAGGCAGCGGATGGCGTACTGGTCTTCCGGGAACATGGACACCACCAGCACCTTGGTGGGGGAGTCCGCCTCACGCAGCGAAGCCAGCACCTCCAGGCCGCCGCGCCGGGCAGGTTCAGGTCCAGCACCAGCACATCGCAAGGCGTGGCGCGCAGCAGTTCGCGCACTTCCGAATAGCTGCCTGCCTCGCCCACGACCTTGATGTCGACCGCCTCGGACAGGGTGTCGCGGATGCCGCGCCGCACGACGGCATGGTCGTCACAAAGTATCACTCGAATCATCGCACCTACCCTTTTGCCTCGATGTGAGGGGAACCGACAGTGTGATGGATGTCCCCGCGCCCTCGCGGCTGCTCACATCCAGCCAGCCGCCTGCGGTGCGCGCCGCTCCTGCAGGCCCTTGAGGCCAAAAGCCTTGGGCTTGTTGCGCGCCGAAGGCTGGATGCCCTGCCCATTGTCGGTGATCTCCAGGGTCAGCACACCCTCGGCGTCCGACAGCTCGACCCGGACCTCGCTGCAGTGCGCGTGTTTGGAGATGTTGGTCAGTGCCTCCTGTGCCGTGCGGTAGGCCGTCAGCTGGATGGTTTTGGACAGCGCCGGCTGGCGCAGGGTGGCGCGCACCAGGGTGCGGATGCCGGTGCGGCGTTCGAACTCCCCGGCCAGCCAGTCGATCGCGGCTTCCAGGCCCTGGTCGAGGATGGCGGGGCGCAGATTCATCATGATGCGCTGGCTGGCGCCGACGGCATGCTGCAGCATGCCGGTGGCGGCCTGCACGTGGGCCTGGGTGTCGGCGTCGGCATGGTGCCGGCCGATCCAGGACAGGTCGAACTGGATGGCGGCCAGCGAGCCGCCGATGTCGTCATGGATCTCGCGTGCAATCGCCGCGCGTTCCTGCTCGATGGAGCTCTGCAGGTGTTCGGCGAAGCGTGCCAGGCGCTGCTCCGAGGCGGCCAGTTCCTCCATCGCGCGTTCCCGCTCGCGTTTGGCCTGCTGGACTTCGATGGCCGCTGGATCACGTGGGCCAGCTTGCCCAGGTCGTCCTTGAGCAGGTAGTCGCTCATGCCGAGCTTGATGGCGTCGACCGCGGCCGTCTCACCAATGGCGCCGGACAGCAGGATGAAGGGCGGGTGCTGCGGGGCAGCCTGCAAGGCCTGCCAGGCGTCCAGGGCGGTGAAGCCGGGCAGGCGGTAGTCGGCCAGCACGGCGTCGAAATGGCTGCCTTGCAGCATGCGCGCAAAGTCGTCCAGGCGCTCGACCCGCTCCAGCACGCATGGTAAACCGGCACGGCGCAGCGTTTGCCGCACGATGTCGTGATCTAGTTCCGAATCCTCGAGATGCAGGATGCGCAGGGGGGCGGGGTGGACTTCTGGCGGCATGCGATGGACGATATGATGAAAAACCCCGGCGGGTGTGTCCGGGAGATGGCCTGAACGCCCTGAAATATTGATGAATTCCCTCCCATTTCTGTGGAATCCTGCTACTCTATATCCAGGAAAATTCTAATGCTGGACTTGCTGGAGCGGTGAATCATCTATCCAGCATCCTGATGTCCGAACAGAATGACCATACAAGCCCCTAACACCCTGCCCGCGGAAAAGCCCGCCGTGCAATTGCCGGTGATGCTGGTGGCTGAAGTACAGGATTCGCTTCTGGTGGTGGTGCACGATCTGGCCCGGCTCGACGGCTTGCTGGCGCACACCATGGAGAACCTGATGCAGCGTTTCACCAAGGCCATCAGCGGCCTGGATGATCCGGCAACGGCCGACCTGGCCGCGCTCGACGAGGTGCGTCATGTCCTGCGCTCGGCCGTGACCGAACTGCAATTCCAGGACATGGCCTCGCAACTCATCGTCCATACTTCCAAGGTGCTGCAGGGCTGCGCCTATCGCCTGGCTTCCGAGTCCATGGGACAGGAAGATGGCGAGGCCGTGCCTTTTGTCGAGGAGGTGCCGGAGCGTCCCAATCCGGTGACCCAGGACGAGATGGATGCCGGCTCGATCGAACTGTTTTGAACCCTTGAACATGAATAACCACAGACCTCATTTCCCCGGAGCTCAGACATGCCACTGATACTCGCTGTTGACGATTCACCCTCGATGCGCAAGATGGTTTCCTTCACCCTGTCGGGTGCGGGGTACCAGGTGGTGGAGGCCGTCGACGGGCAGGATGCCTATGAAAAGGCCCAGGCCCAGACCTTCGACCTGGTGCTGACCGACCAGAACATGCCCCGGCTGGATGGCCTGGGGCTGACGCGCAAGTTGCGTGAGCACCCCAATTTCAAGACCACGCCGATCCTGATGCTCACCACGGAATCGAGTGACCTGATGAAGCAGGCTGGTCGCGCTGCTGGAGCCACCGGCTGGCTGGTCAAGCCCTTCGACCCGGCGCGGCTGCTCGAGGTCATCAAGAAAGTCATCAAGTAATCCGATCCGCCAGTGCGAGAGCGGGATCACAACAGGAGATAGGCATGGCCGAGGGACACCAGGAAACCGGCGGAGGTGACTCATTCGATCTGAGTCAGTTCTACCAGATCTTTTTCGAGGAGGCGGGCGAAAACCTGGACCTCATGGAGCAGATGCTGCTCAATCTGAATCTGGAGACCGCTGACGACGAGGAGCTCAACGGCATCTTCCGTTGCGCGCACTCCGTCAAGGGGGGCGCGGCCACCTTCGGCTTCGCGGATGTGGCCGAGCTGACGCACCAGATGGAGTCCCTGCTGGACCGCTTGCGCCGGCATGAATTGCAGCCCAACCCCATGATGGTGGATGTGCTGCTCGAGTCCGCCGATGCCTCGCGTGTGCTGCTGGCGCGTCACCAAACCGGCGATACCGGCGAGCCGCCTTCCAACGCCGATCTGGTGCGCCGCATCAGCGAGCTGGCGGCAGGCGGCACGCCGGCGCCGGTGGCTGCACCCGCTCCCGTACCGGTGGTGGTGGCTGCGGCCCCTGCCCCCGTGGCGCCTGCCCCGGCACCTGCGCCGGCTGCAGCCCAGGCAGGATCGCGCCAGCTGGAGATCCGCATGGGTCCGCTGGACCGCCTCGACCAGGTGGACGGCATCAAGGACCTGTTCCGCGATATCGTCGGCCTGGGTTCGGTGACCGAGGTGGCCAGCGACCGTGCGGATACGCGGGTGTTTCATGCCTCGACGTCGTCCAGCAATGATGATCTGCTGGATCTGTTCGCCTTCCATGTTGCGCGCGAGCAGGTGAGCATTCGTGAAATGGAGGCGGCTGCGCCTGCCGCCGGGTCCTGGACGGACCGGGACGATCCGCCGCCCGGCGCCCCCGTGGCGGCCGCGCCGGGTTTTGGATTTTTCGAAGGGGCTCCGGGGGTACCGAATGGTGTGGCGTCCGCACCGGTCGAGACGACCGAGGCCAGGCCTGTCGTTGCCAAGGCTGGCGCGGCCAAGCCGGCGCCCAGCCAGGTCGCGGCCCAGCCGGAGGCGGCTACCATCCGCGTGGCCATCAACAAGGTGGACCAGTTGATCAATCTGGTGGGCGAACTGGTCATTACCCAGGCCATGCTGGCCCAGAACAGCCAGGCGCTGGATCCGGCGGCCAATCAGCAGTTGATGGCGGGGTTGGCCGACCTGGACCGCAATACCCGCGATCTGCAGGAATCGGTGATGTCGATCCGCATGATCCCGATGTCCATCGTGTTCAGCCGTTTCCCGCGCATGCTGCGCGACCTGGCCAACAAGCTGGGCAAGAAGGTCGAGTTCGTGACCCAGGGTGAAGCGACCGAGTTGGACAAGGGGCTGGTCGAGAAGATCACCGATCCGCTGACCCACTTGGTGCGCAACAGCTGTGACCACGGCATCGAGTTGCCGGCCGACCGCATCGCGGCCGGCAAGCCGGAGATCGGCACCATCACCCTGTCGGCGGCCCACCAGGGCGGCTCCATCGTGATCGAGGTGCGCGACGATGGCCGTGGCCTGTCGCGCGAGAAGATCCTGAAGAAGGCGCGCGAGCGTGGCTTGGACGTTTCCGACCAGATGTCCGATGGCGACGTCTGGCAGCTGATCTTTGCGCCGGGTTTCTCCACCGCCGAGGTGGTGACCGACGTGTCCGGCCGCGGTGTCGGCATGGACGTGGTCAAGAAGAACATCGCTGCGCTCAACGGTACGGTCGAGATCGACTCGTCCGAAGGGTATGGCATGCGCGTGTCGGTGCGCCTGCCGCTGACCCTGGCCATCATGGATGGCATGTCGGTCGGCGTGGGTGATGAGGTCTACATCCTGCCGCTGTCCTCCGTCGTCGAATCCTTCCAGGTCAAGGACGATGCCGTCAACACCGTGGCCCAGGGCTCGCGCCTGGTCAAGGTGCGTGAAGAGTACATGCCCGTGATCGAACTGGAGAAGGTGTTCCAGGTGCCGCGTTACGATGCTGGCAAGTCCAGCGACATCATGGTGGTGGTGGAAGCCGAGGGTAGCCGGGTGGCTTTGCTGGTGGATGAGCTGCTGGGCCAGCAGCAGGTCGTGGTGAAGAACCTGGAAACCAATTACCGCAAGGTTCCGAACGTATCGGGCGCCACCATCCTGGGTGACGGCAAGGTGGCGCTCATTCTGGATACCAGCACCCTGGTGCGGCGTTCACGGCATTGATGCACTCCAAGGAGAAGATGGGTATGAGTGAGACAGATCAGAGCGACAAGGTGGCGTCGGGACCGCGTGAATACCTGACATTTCGGCTGGATCAGGAAGAATACGGCATCGACATCCTCAAGGTGCAGGAAATCCGGGGCTACGAAAAGCCGACACGCATAGCCAATGCCCCCGAGTTCATCAAGGGCGTGGTCAATTTGCGCGGCACCATCGTGCCCATCATCGACATGCGCCTGAAGTTCAACTGCGCGAAGGCCGAGTACAACAGTTTCACGGTGGTCATCATCCTGAATCTGCACAACCGTATCGTCGGCATCGTCGTTGACTCGGTCAGTGACGTGATGGAGCTGGCACCGGAGAACCTGAAGGCCGCGCCCGACATTGACAGCTCGATCGAAAGCTCGGCCGTGGTCGGCCTGGGTTCGGTGGGTGACCGCATGCTGATCCTGCTCGACATCGAGAAGCTCATGTCCAGCGACGACATGGGTCTGATGTCTGCCGAGGCCTGATCCTTTGACGGTATTCCGCCTGTTTCCCACCCAAGCGCAAGCGCCCGGACCTTGCTGACCATGGAAAAAGCAGCCAGGAGTTCAAGAGCGGGCGCAGACCGGGAGAGCACGGCGGAGATCGCCGGAGGCGATGTGCAGGCCAGGGAATTCAGCTGGACACAAGCCGACTTTACCCGTGTCCAGGCCCTGATCTACCAGCGCGCCGGCATCAGCCTGCACGACGGCAAGCATGCCATGGTGTACAGCCGGCTGTCGCGCCGTTTGCGCGACACCGGGTACCAGAATTTTCGGGACTACCTGAGCTGGCTGGAGTCCCACGACGGGCCCGAGTGGCAGGAATTCGTCAATGCCTTGACGACCAATCTGACGTCATTCTTTCGTGAGCAGCATCATTTCGAGATCCTGGCCGAACATCTGAAGTCCCGCCCTGCGAACACGCCCTGGCGTGTCTGGTGCAATGCGGCATCGACCGGCGAGGAGCCCTATTCCATCATCATGACGGCGCTGGATGCCCTGGGTCCCCAGGCCAACTTCAAGCTCTGGGCCAGCGACATCGACTCCAAGGTGCTGGCCACCGCCGCGCGAGCTGTCTACCGACAGGACTCCATCAAGGGCGTCGACATGGCCCGCCTGCAGCGCTTTTTCCTGCGTGGCAAGGGCAACAACGAGGGCTTTCTGCGCGTCAAGCCCGAGCTGCAGCGCATGGTGGAATTCCTGAGCGTCAACCTGATACGCGATGACTGGCCCTTTCGAGAGCCGTTCGACATCGTGTTCTGCCGTAACGTCATGATCTATTTTGATGCCCCGACCCAGCGCAGTGTGCTGGAGCGCATTCACCGGGTCATGAAGCCGGGCAGCTTGCTGTTTGTGGGTCACTCGGAGAATTTCAATGAGTCGCGCGATCTGTTTGTCCTGCGCGGAAAGACGGTCTATGAGCGCCGCTGAAAAACGTATCTCCCGTCGTCCGGCGTGTTCCTGGCAGGAGTGGCATGAACCCGTCTGAACTCTCGGTGCGTGCCGCGCCGCTGCGCGCGGTGACATCCGGGGCCCCCAAGGTCCTGGCGGGGGGGCGGATCTCCCGGGTCGACGAACTCAGGTCCCAGGCGCGCAAGCCCGGGGAAGCCGCTTTCTTTTATGCAGATCACCACTTCCAGTACGACGCCGTCAAGGTACTGCCAGGCGAGTACTTCGTGTCCAGTGATGATGTGCTCATCATGACGGTACTGGGCTCCTGCATCGCGGCCTGTATCTGGGACGGCAAGGCCCGTGTCGGCGGCATGAACCACTTCATGCTGCCCGAGGGCGAAGACGGGTCCGGGCGGTATGGCTCTTATGCCATGGAGCTTTTGCTTAATGAAATGATCAAGATGGGGGCCCGTCGGGAAACCATGCAGGCCAAGGTTTTCGGGGGCGGGGCTGTCATGGCCGGCTTTACCACCATGAACGTGGGGGAGCGCAACACCAAGTTTGTGCTGGATTACCTGGCGACCGAACGCATCCCCGTGGTATCGCAGGACGTGATGGACATCCATCCGCGCAAAGTGTGCTTTTTCCCGGTCACGGGCAAGGCGCTGGTCAAGCGACTGGCCCACGCCCACCCCGAAGCCCTGGCCGTGGAAGAGCGCAAGGGCAATGCGGCCAATGTGGCCAAGTCCACAGCCGGTGGCTCGGTGGACCTGTTTTAGGAGCGGTGAGCTTGAAGAAGATCCGAGTGGTAGTGGTCGACGACTCGGCGCTGGTGCGCAGTCTGCTGGCCGAGATCATCAACCGCCAACGCGACATGGAGTGCGTTGGTACAGCCAACGATCCGCTGATCGCGCGCGAAATGATCCGCGAACTCAATCCGGATGTGATCACGCTGGATGTCGAGATGCCGCGCATGGATGGCATCGAATTTCTTGGCCGCCTGATGCGTCTGCGGCCCATGCCCGTGCTCATGATCTCCACACTGACTGAACGCGGCGCCGAGGTCACGATGCGTGCGCTGGAGCTTGGCGCAGTCGATTTTGTTGCCAAGCCACGCATAGGCTTGGCCGATGGCATCAAGGATCTGTCCGATCAGATCGTCGAGAAGATCCGCATCGCCGCTGCAGCGCATATCCGGCGTGCGCCGACCCCGGCTTCCGGAGCGCCGGCTGGCCCCAGCCCGGCCGGTTCTGCCGCGCCGCCGATCAAGCTGCTGGGCAGGCTGTCCACCGAGAAGATGATCTGTATCGGTTCCTCGACCGGAGGCACCGAAGCCGTCAAGGAGGTGTTGACGCGCATGCCGGCGGATTCTCCCGGCATCGTCATTACCCAGCATATGCCGCCGGGTTTTACCACCAGCTTTGCGCAGCGCTTGAACGGGCTGTGCCAGATCACAGTCAAGGAGGCCGCCCACGGCGAGCGCATCCTGCCAGGACACGCCTATATTGCGCCGGGCGGCAAGCAGTTTCGTGTCGATCGCAGCGGTGCCAACTATGTGGCGGTGGTGGAGGATGGACAGCCGGTCAACCGGCACATGCCCTCGGTCGAGGTACTGTTCCATTCCTGCGCCCAGGTCGTGGGGCCCAACGCTTTTGGCATCATGCTGACGGGCATGGGCAATGACGGCGCGAAGGCCATGCGTGAAATGAAGGACGCCGGCAGCTACAACTATGTACAGGACGAAGCCAGCTGCGTGGTGTTCGGCATGCCACGCGAGGCCATCTTGCATGGTGCCGCCGACGAGGTGCTGCCCCTGACGGCCATTGCGCCGGCTTTGCTGGCCCGCCTCAGCAGCAGTGGCGGCGATCGTTACCGTGTTTGAGGCCGAAGTTCAGGCCCGCGCCGACAACGCTTCCCATCGGCTCAGGGCGGCCATCAGTTCCGCTTCGATCGCTGTGTCGCGCTGACTCAGTGCGGTGGCGCGTTGTGCATCCTTGATGTAGAGGCTGCCATCAGCGAGTTCCTTGCGCAAGCTGCCCTGCTCCAACTCGAGTGCGTCGATAAGGTCGGGAAGCGCTTCCAGCTCCCGGCGCTCCTTGTAGCTGAGCTTGCTGCCCCCGGCGGGGCGGGGCATCTGGACAGGCGATGTGGTCGGGGATGCTGGCGCCTCGGCGGCGGGCGTCTTGCCTGCGGCTGGTTCAGCTGCTGATTTGATGGCCTGGCTGCGCCGCGACTGGGTCAGCCAGTCTTCAACGCCGCCCTCGTATTCGCGCCAGACCCCATCTCCTTCGTGCGCGATCGTGCTGGTGACCACATTGTCCAGGAAGGTGCGGTCGTGGCTGACGAGAAAAACCGTGCCGGGATAGTCCTGCAGCAGTTCCTCCAGCAAGTCCAGTGTGTCGATGTCCAGGTCATTCGTTGGCTCGTCCAGGACCAGCACATTGGCCGGTCGTGCGAACAGGCGGGCCAGCAGCAGCCGGTTGCGCTCGCCGCCGGAGAGGGAGCGCACGGGTGAGTTGGCCCGTGCCGGAGAGAACAGAAAGTCGCCGAGATAGCTCTTCACGTGCTGCCGCTTGTTCCCGATCTCGATCCATTCGCTGCCGGGGCTGATGAAGTCCTCGAGCGTGGCATCCAGATCGAGGGCGTTGCGCATCTGGTCGAAGTAGGCCACCTGCAGGTTGGCGCCCTGGCGCACCTTGCCGCTGTCGGGCATCAGTTCGCCCAGGATCAGCTTCAGCAGGGTCGTCTTGCCAGCGCCGTTCGCACCGATCAGGCCGATCTTGTCGCCGCGCAGGATCGTGGAACTGAAGTCCCGGACAACCGTCCGATCTCCAAAGGACTTGCTGACGTCGGTCAGCTCGGCCACCAGCTTGCCGCTCGGGGCGCCGGATGCGATATCCATCCTGACGCTTCCCACGGCTTCTCGCCGGGCAGAGCGCTGCGCGCGCAATTGCTGCAGACGGGTGATGCGGCTCTGACTGCGTGTACGCCGGGCTTCGACACCCTTGCGCACCCAGACTTCTTCCTGTGCCAGCAGCTTGTCGGCCTTCGCGCTGATCACGGCCTCCTGCGCGAGCTGCTCTTCCTTGAGTGTGAGGTAGGTCGTGAAGTTGCCCGGGTAGGAGTTCAGCCGGCCGCGGTCCAGTTCGACGATGCGCGTTGCCACCCGATCGAGGAAGGCGCGGTCGTGGGTGATCGTGACGATGCTGCCCTTGAACTCCAGCAGCAATGTCTCCAGCCACATGATCGAGTCCAGGTCGAGGTGGTTGGTTGGCTCATCGAGCAGCAGCACGTCGGGTTGCGTGACCAGCGCCTGGGCCAGAGCCACCCGTTTGCGCGTGCCGCCCGAGAGCGTCTTGATTTGGGCGTCCGGATCCAGGTGCAGGCGGTGCAAGGTTTCATTCACGCGCTGCTCCCAGTTCCAGCCATCCTGTGACTCGATGTCGTCCTGCAATTGCCCCAGGTTGCCATCGCCTTGTGTGTAGCGGTCAATGAGGTCGATGACGGCGCTCAGCCCGGTACGTACAGCTTCGAAGACGGTGTGTTCTGCTGTGAGGACCGGCTCCTGGGCAACATAGGCCAGCCGCAGGTTCTGCTGCAATTGCAGACTGCCGTCATCCGGCTTCTCGAAGCCGGCGAGAATCTTGAGCAGTGAGGATTTTCCGGTGCCGTTGCGGCCTATCAGTCCGATGCGCTCGTTGGACTCGAGAGCGAAATCCGCGTGATCGAGCAGGGCGACGTGGCCGTAGGCCAACTGGGCATTGAGTAAGGTGAGCAGAGCCATAAGTGTTGAGGATTATCCCCGGCAGGGCTGGCTGTTCCTGGCCCCGGATGCGGGCGAGAACGAAAGCCCGGCCCACCTGAAAAATCTGTGCTATAGTTGCGGGCTTCGCTTCTGAAAAGAACGAATTTGAGTTGGAGCACTGGCCCTCTGGCCCCGTCAAGAAACTGGCGGCCACTCAAAAATCCCGACAAAATGTTGACGGGGTAGAAAAAATAGTGCTAGAATTCAAGGCTCAGCTGATCGCAGCTAAGCAAGCGCAAGACGGAAGAGTTTTGTGGCGGTTCATTAAAAATATACAGCCGATAAGCGTGGGCGTTTGAAGGCGATTGCCAAGTTCTTCGGAACTAAGTGCAAGTCACTTAAAAACGCTCATGAGAATAGAAGTGAAGTTCACTTCAATTCCGTTTTTATGAGTTGCTCGAAAGAGCGAAAAATTCAAGATCGAACTATAGAGTTTGATCCTGGCTCAGATTGAACGCTGGCGGCATGCCTTACACATGCAAGTCGAACGGCAGCACGGGAGCAATCCTGGTGGCGAGTGGCGAACGGGTGAGTAATATATCGGAACGTGCCCAGTCGTGGGGGATAACGTAGCGAAAGCTACGCTAATACCGCATACGATCTACGGATGAAAGCGGGGGATCGCAAGACCTCGCGCGATTGGAGCGGCCGATATCAGATTAGGTAGTTGGTGGGGTAAAAGCCCACCAAGCCGACGATCTGTAGCTGGTCTGAGAGGACGACCAGCCACACTGGGACTGAGACACGGCCCAGACTCCTACGGGAGGCAGCAGTGGGGAATTTTGGACAATGGGCGCAAGCCTGATCCAGCAATGCCGCGTGCAGGATGAAGGCCTTCGGGTTGTAAACTGCTTTTGTACGGAACGAAACGGTGAGCTCTAATACAGTTTGCTAATGACGGTACCGTAAGAATAAGCACCGGCTAACTACGTGCCAGCAGCCGCGGTAATACGTAGGGTGCAAGCGTTAATCGGAATTACTGGGCGTAAAGCGTGCGCAGGCGGTTATGTAAGACAGATGTGAAATCCCCGGGCTTAACCTGGGAACTGCATTTGTGACTGCATAGCTAGAGTACGGTAGAGGGGGATGGAATTCCGCGTGTAGCAGTGAAATGCGTAGATATGCGGAGGAACACCGATGGCGAAGGCAATCCCCTGGACCTGTACTGACGCTCATGCACGAAAGCGTGGGGAGCAAACAGGATTAGATACCCTGGTAGTCCACGCCCTAAACGATGTCAACTGGTTGTTGGGTCTTCACTGACTCAGTAACGAAGCTAACGCGTGAAGTTGACCGCCTGGGGAGTACGGCCGCAAGGTTGAAACTCAAAGGAATTGACGGGGACCCGCACAAGCGGTGGATGATGTGGTTTAATTCGATGCAACGCGAAAAACCTTACCCACCTTTGACATGTACGGAATCCTTTAGAGATAGAGGAGTGCTCGAAAGAGAGCCGTAACACAGGTGCTGCATGGCTGTCGTCAGCTCGTGTCGTGAGATGTTGGGTTAAGTCCCGCAACGAGCGCAACCCTTGTCATTAGTTGCTACATTTAGTTGGGCACTCTAATGAGACTGCCGGTGACAAACCGGAGGAAGGTGGGGATGACGTCAAGTCCTCATGGCCCTTATAGGTGGGGCTACACACGTCATACAATGGCTGGTACAAAGGGTTGCCAACCCGCGAGGGGGAGCTAATCCCATAAAGCCAGTCGTAGTCCGGATCGCAGTCTGCAACTCGACTGCGTGAAGTCGGAATCGCTAGTAATCGTGGATCAGAATGTCACGGTGAATACGTTCCCGGGTCTTGTACACACCGCCCGTCACACCATGGGAGCGGGTTCTGCCAGAAGTAGTTAGCCTAACCGCAAGGAGGGCGATTACCACGGCAGGGTTCGTGACTGGGGTGAAGTCGTAACAAGGTAGCCGTATCGGAAGGTGCGGCTGGATCACCTCCTTTCTGGAAACTGCAATCTAATTTGAACGCTCACACTTATCGGTTGTTGGAAGGTTGTCGCCAACGACTCGGGGTCAAACCTGGTTGAAGCGACCGGCTTGGGTCTGTAGCTCAGTTGGTTAGAGCACCGTCTTGATAAGGCGGGGGTCGTTGGTTCGAGACCAACCAGACCCACCATCCCGTTCCATCGAACTGGGGGATTAGCTCAGCTGGGAGAGCACCTGCTTTGCAAGCAGGGGGTCGTCGGTTCGATCCCGTCATCCTCCACCAAACACTCCGATGCTTAGGATGAGTCAACATCAAAGCGGCTTCTGTTGAAGCTGCTTTGATGTTGATTGATATATATCGATCAACAAAGAGTCGCAAGACTCAC
This sequence comes from Rhodoferax sp. BAB1, assembly GCF_013334205.1. Lineage (NCBI taxonomy): Bacteria > Pseudomonadati > Pseudomonadota > Betaproteobacteria > Burkholderiales > Comamonadaceae > Rhodoferax > Rhodoferax sp. BAB1. The sequence goes on from NZ_CP054424.1 coordinate 13,669, forward strand.
GGCTGTTCATTAACAATTTATAGAGTCGAATCAGCGTTGTCAGAGGAAACTGCACATTCGTAAAGGTTTAGTGCAGACCGTGCCTCTGATGACATTTTTTGATTGCGTCAAAACGAAATTCAAACTTTGTTTGTATTTCAAGTAATGACGAATCGTTCTCTGGTAGCAATACCAAAGAATCATTCACATTACGGCATAACGCGCCAGGTGAAAGACCTGGCAAGTCCTTGAAGATGCTTTGGATCTCGCAAGAGAAATCAAAGTTATAGGGTCAAGTGACTAAGAGCATGTGGTGGATGCCTTGGCAATGATAGGCGACGAAGGACGTGAAAGCCTGCGATAAGCTTCGGGGAGCTGGCAAATAAGCTTTGATCCGGAGATTTCCGAATGGGGAAACCCACCTGCAAAGGTATCGCATACTGAATACATAGGTATGCGAGGCGAACCGGGTGAACTGAAACATCTCAGTAGCTCGAGGAAAAGACATCAACCGAGATTCCGAAAGTAGTGGCGAGCGAAATCGGAAGAGCCTGTTAGTGATAGCACGATTCTTAGCAAAACAGTCTGGAAAGGCTGGCCATAGCAGGTGATAGCCCTGTATGCGAAAAGAAACGTGTGGTACTGAGCTAACGACAAGTAGGGCGGGACACGTGTAATCCTGTCTGAATATGGGGGGACCATCCTCCAAGGCTAAATACTCATCATTGACCGATAGTGAACTAGTACCGTGAGGGAAAGGCGAAAAGAACCCCGGGAGGGGAGTGAAATAGATCCTGAAACCGCATGCTTACAAAAAGTCGGAGCCCGCAAGGGTGACGGCGTACCTTTTGTATAATGGGTCAGCGACTTACATTCAGTGGCAAGGTTAACCGAATAGGGAAGCCGTAGAGAAATCGAGTCCGAATAGGGCGTTCAGTCGCTGGGTGTAGACCCGAAACCAAGTGATCTATCCATGGCCAGGATGAAGGTGCCGTAACAGGTACTGGAGGTCCGAACCGACTAGTGTTGCAAAACTAGCGGATGAGCTGTGGATAGGGGTGAAAGGCTAAACAAACTTGGAAATAGCTGGTTCTCTCCGAAAACTATTTAGGTAGTGCCTCAAGTATTACCATCGGGGGTAGAGCACTGTTTTGGCTAGGGGGTCATGGCGACTTACCAAACCAAGGCAAACTCCGAATACCGATGAGTACAGCTTGGGAGACAGAGCACCGGGTGCTAACGTCCGGACTCAAGAGGGAAACAACCCAGACCGCCAGCTAAGGTCCCTAAAATTGGCTAAGTGGGAAACGAAGTGGGAAGGCTAAAACAGTCAGGATGTTGGCTTAGAAGCAGCCATCATTTAAAGAAAGCGTAATAGCTCACTGATCGAGTCGTCCTGCGCGGAAGATGTAACGGGGCTAAGCCAGTTACCGAAGCTGCGGATTTGCAATTTATTGCAAGTGGTAGGAGAGCGTTCTGTAAGCCTGTGAAGGTGGCTTGTAAAGGCTGCTGGAGGTATCAGAAGTGCGAATGCTGACATGAGTAGCGTTAAAGGGGGTGAAAAGCCCCCTCGCCGTAAGCGCAAGGTTTTCTACGCAACGTTCATCGGCGTAGAGTGAGTCGGCCCCTAAGGCGAGGCAGAGATGCGTAGCTGATGGGAAACAGGTCAATATTCCTGTACCGATGTGTAGTGCGATGTGGGGACGGAGAAGGTTAGCTCAGCCAACTGTTGGATATGTTGGTTCAAGCCTGTAGTCGTGCCTGGTAGGCAAATCCGCCGGGCTTAGATGAGGGGTGATAACGAGGCAGCTTGCTGCCGAAGTGAGTGATACCCTGCTTCCAGGAAAAGCCACTAAGCTTCAGCTACACACGACCGTACCGCAAACCGACACTGGTGCGCGAGATGAGTATTCTAAGGCGCTTGAGAGAACTCAGGAGAAGGAACTCGGCAAATTGACACCGTAACTTCGGAAGAAGGTGTGCCTTTAGTAGGTGAACCATTTACTTGGGGAGCCCAATGAGGTTGCAAAGAATCGGTGGCTGCGACTGTTTATTAAAAACACAGCACTCTGCAAACACGAAAGTGGACGTATAGGGTGTGACGCCTGCCCGGTGCTGGAAGATTAAATGATGGGGTGCAAGCTCTTGATTGAAGTCCCAGTAAACGGCGGCCGTAACTATAACGGTCCTAAGGTAGCGAAATTCCTTGTCGGGTAAGTTCCGACCTGCACGAATGGCGTAACGATGGCCACACTGTCTCCTCCTGAGACTCAGCGAAGTTGAAATGTTTGTGATGATGCAATCTCCCCGCGGAAAGACGGAAAGACCCCATGAACCTTTACTGTAGCTTTGTATTGGACTTTGAACAGATCTGTGTAGGATAGGTGGGAGGCTTTGAAGCGGTGCCGCTAGGTATCGTGGAGCCAACGTTGAAATACCACCCTGGTGTGTTTGAGGTTCTAACCTGGATCCCTTATCGGGATTGGGGACAGTGCATGGTAGGCAGTTTGACTGGGGCGGTCTCCTCCCAAAGCGTAACGGAGGAGTTCGAAGGTACGCTAGTTACGGTCGGACATCGTGACGATAGTGCAATGGCATAAGCGTGCTTAACTGCGAGACTGACAAGTCGAGCAGATGCGAAAGCAGGACATAGTGATCCGGTGGTTCTGTATGGAAGGGCCATCGCTCAACGGATAAAAGGTACTCTGGGGATAACAGGCTGATACCGCCCAAGAGTTCATATCGACGGCGGTGTTTGGCACCTCGATGTCGGCTCATCTCATCCTGGGGCTGTAGCCGGTCCCAAGGGTATGGCTGTTCGCCATTTAAAGAGGTACGTGAGCTGGGTTTAAAACGTCGTGAGACAGTTTGGTCCCTATCTTCCGTGGGCGCTGCAGATTTGAGGAAGCCTGCTCCTAGTACGAGAGGACCGGAGTGGACACACCTCTGGTGTACCGGTTGTCACGCCAGTGGCATTGCCGGGTAGCTATGTGTGGAAGAGATAACCGCTGAAAGCATCTAAGCGGGAAACTCGTTTCAAGATGAGATCTGCCGGGGCCTTGAGCCCCCTAAAGAGTCGTTCAAGACCAGGACGTTGATAGGTCAGGTGTGGAAGCGCAGTAATGCGTTAAGCTAACTGATACTAATTGCTCGTGCGGCTTGACCCTATAACTTTGATTGAAGCAATCAAGGTTGTTATGCCAAGTGACGCATTCAAAATAAGCTGATTCGCTCTATAAATTCGTCGTCTTGACCCAGTCAAGATGGCAAAAAGTTATGCCTGATGACCATAGCGAGGTGGTCCCACTCCTTCCCATCCCGAACAGGACAGTGAAACGCCTCAGCGCCGATGATAGTGCGGGTTCCCGTGTGAAAGTAGGTCATCGTCAGGCTCTTACAGCAGAAAACGCCCCGTCATTCGACGGGGCGTTTTTATCAGGACTTCAAAAGAGTCTTGGTAAAAACGCAAAATGCGTGTTATAATTTTTGGCTCAGCTGATCGCAGCTAAGCAAGCGCAAGACGGAAGAGTTTTGTGGCGGTTCATTAAAAATATACAGCCGATAAGCGTGGGCGTTTGAAGGCGATTGCCAAGTTCTTCGGAACTAAGTGCAAGTCACTTAAAAACGCTCATGAGAATAGAAGTGAAGTTCACTTCAATTCCGTTTTTATGAGTTGCTCGAAAGAGCGAAAAATTCAAGATCGAACTATAGAGTTTGATCCTGGCTCAGATTGAACGCTGGCGGCATGCCTTACACATGCAAGTCGAACGGCAGCACGGGAGCAATCCTGGTGGCGAGTGGCGAACGGGTGAGTAATATATCGGAACGTGCCCAGTCGTGGGGGATAACGTAG